>NZ_JBBOSK010000002.1:0-2195 GCF_038050175.1 Jeotgalicoccus sp. FSL K6-3177 | reverse complement strand
AGTTTTTTATTTCAATAATCCCATGCAACTATTTTCAAGGGATAAATCAAAGCCAAACCCTTAATAAATAACACTTCTAACTTAAAATAATAAAATGACGTTATGTCTATATGTATCAAGAATAGAAAGATTAGGTTCAAAATCATTAAAAAAAGACCCTAAAACAAATAAAAAAGACTAGACCCATTTTCATGGATCTAGTCTTTTTTATTTGTTTATTTTTTAATTAAATTTATTTAATTTTATATTTTTAAATTCAAAAGCCCCTGCGGGAAACCCAACGAACGCAGAGAATTTTAAAGAGCAAAAGCGATTTTTAAAATCACTGCGTATAAATGGGCACTCTCAACTGAATTTAGTATATTTTACCCTCGTTCGTTTTTTATTACTCAAAGAAAGCCGATTCCTTTTTGTCTCGAACTCAACTCCCCTGAACCCCTAAATTCGCCCAATCGTCAAAAATAAGCTGACCACACATTCAGCCGATTGGCTTTTTCTAGTTTATCAGGGGAGTTCTGCTCGACAAAAAGACTTCGTTTTCTTTTCCGTCATAAACCACTCTCTAAATTAGCTTAGGAATTAAAATAAAGCTCTCTCACGCTTAAAGTTATTTTCTCATTATATTTTCTGTTCCAAATAATTTAAAACGCTCTAAACGTCTTAAATCGATTTTTAATTACTTTCAAAATAAAAACATAAAAAATAGAAATCACGACATTTAATTAGGAGTGCCCATTTACACGCAGTGATTTTTATTTTGCTCACGCGCCATAAAAAAACTGCGTAATTTGGGTTTCCTGCGGGGGCTTTTTATAAATTAATTTTAAACAAAAAAAGGTAGCTTAAAGCTACCCAACAAAAAATCACATCCGATTATAGAAAATAATAGACATTATCCTAATTTAAAAATTAATATATTTCATACCAAGTACTAAATAAGTTAAAACCCCAATAACAGCTATTCCTGAAAAAAATAATACTATTTGTGGCTTTGACCAGTTTTTTATCCATCCCCATCTTTTTCCGTAATTATCAAACCAAATAATATCGAGTATTACACTCACAGCAATGATTATAAATGCTAAAAAAGGACTCAATTTATACCACTCCTTTATTGAATGAGATAGACAGTTTGTTGAATATTTTTTTAACTATTCATCATAAAATAATTCTTTCTATCCCAATTCCACATCGCAATAATTGAATAACTTTCTTCATCTTCTTTCGATTTTTCTTCATCAGCATGAATTAAATCGCCATCTTCTGAATCATCTAAATTTAATTCTTTATGCAATTCTTTTAATAAACCACCGTAAGAAATTAAACGTTTTTTAAATAGGCCTTTTTCTAAATCTGCTAAACGCTGCAGATTAAGTTTTTCATCTTTTGTCATAAAATCTGTATCTTTAACAGGATATTTCGCTGTTTCATCAATCGCTGATTGAATATCTGTTTTATCTTTATTTTTAGCTTTAACAATTTGAACTTTCACGTTGGGATCATAATCTAATTTCATCGCTCTTCGCCAAAGTTTTATCCATTGTTTTTGATTAATATAGTTTTCAGTATTTTTAAAGTAAGTATTTTCCACACACAATAAAACGTGCATATGCTGATTATAAGAATTATCAATATTATTGACGGTTACCTCTGTTGCACGCATAAACCCTATTAAATTCTTTTTAATTTTTTGATAACCTATCATACGTCTAAATCCTTCTGACATATCAGATAAACTTTGAGCTAATTCTTCGCCATCATAAACATTTTTAACCGTTAACGTGAGAAAAACCCATCTTGCTGTTGGTTTTTGTCTAATCACTTCTGAAACAACTTTTTGTGATTGGATACCATGTTTCATAGCACGCCTCCAATTGCACATCGGACATAAACGAGATTTACAGAACCACACTCTATATAATTTTCGTTCGCCCGTTTCTATGCTTTGTTTATATTCTAAAACGTTCGCACAGTCTTTTACACGAGATGCTTTTTTCATTTCGAGAATATGAAGCAATTCCCAATAAGAAACATTAGCTAGCTTTTTTTCTCTCCAGGGTCTTTCTTTACCACTTTTTGTTTTATCGACTAATACATTTGATTCTTCATTAGATTTGGTGTTATTATGATTGTATAAGATATAAAAAACCTCCGTTTGTTTGTTTTTGTGTGGTAACTTAAACAATAACAGATGG